>NZ_JBIQEC010000050.1:0-4329 GCF_045370505.1 Moraxella sp. 179-F 1C4 NHS
ATCCCTCTGTTCCCGCAATAGCTAATCCAATATTTGTACCAGTTTTACCAGTTATTAATCCCTCTTTATATTGGACTTCTAATCCTTTACCTTGCATTATAGCAAGGTTGTCATCATAGGCTTTGTACTCTACATTCTCAATAAAATCATTTACTTCCTTTTTGATTTTTTTTGGCTCTAAAATTGCTTCTCTTAGAAGTTGACCACCACTTTCACCCAGTCTAAATGCTGGACTAATAGGTTCAATCCCATCACCCCAAAGGAAGTTTTTAACTGTGTCCCCAAAACCGTCATTAGTTCCAGAAACCCTAGCGTTTGTACCAGTAAAACTTCTTCTGACTTGTAGAGGATCTTGGTAGGCAACATTGTCAAGGTAAAACTTAATTTGCTCTGGATCATTAAAGCTTCTTTCTAAAAACACACGACTGTTGTTAAAATCTTCTGAAGTTGCTGTAAACATTTGACCATTGGAAGATTGACCTAAGTAATAATTAGCTTTAGGATCAGCATATTTTTCAATGGTGAAATCAGCTTCAGAAGCGGGAAGTGGATAAAAAGTCCTATAATTTGCACTTTTTGTCCTATTCAACAAATAGCTATAGGCATTTGAATAAGCAGCTATTAACTCTGGTGAAGAGAAGCTATTAATAGTTTCTCTCCATTCGGCATCAATGTTGTATAATGCTCCTCTGGACAAAAGTTTTTTTGCGGTGGCCTCATCAACACCTGCAATAACTGCATATTCTGGTGCAAGATATTCAATAACTTGTGATTCATGAGGATGCAACTGTCTATTATTCGCATCAATATTGACAGCAGTCGCCATACTCGACATATCAAGCCCAGCTGACGCACCAATACCCGTCAGTGTTAGACCTGTTAAACTATTCGCAATACTGCCAGCCGTTGTCGCATCAATACCTTGTTTGGCTAAATTATCCGCTATCTTCTTCTCAACCTCAGTGATCATTGGAGCGGCTGCAGCTGTACCACCTGCTGTCAAAGCACTTTGAACCGTACCACCACCCAACGCACCAATAGCCGTATGTGCCGCAACACGATAAGCACCACCTTCTTTCCAATTATTATAGTCTTGCTCATGTTTTTGCTTATACGCTTGAACTTTTGCTAAATTCGATAAAATAGCTTGTCGCTGCTCGGGATCAGTGGTTTTCGTTAATGCATCATTTAATTGCCCTTCCACCATCTGAGCATATTCATAAGGCTTGGTTTTCTCTTTGGCATAATCCCCGACAGCCTTCGGCGCTTCCTGACCAAACGCCTGGGTAATCTGGGTTTGACTACCGAGTTCTTGCATAATTTTATTATTATCAAAGCTATTTTTGATAACACCGGCATAGTCCGCCTTATTATCGGTGGTAATATCAGCATGACCTGCAATACCGGTAATCCCGGCTTTAGTGACACTGGTTTGATTATCACCAGCTTTGCCATAACCAATACCGGTTGTTTTACCATTCCATGACGTTTTTAGATTCGGATCAACTTTTTGCGGATCTTGGGATGCTTTAGAGCCATTTAATGAATACCCAGCTTGAATGGCATTGCCTTCATATTCTGCGTGGTTGTTTAAATCAAGGGTCTCAATACCGCCTTTACTGGTAAACTGGTTTAGCCCTTGTTGTTTGGCTTTGTCTGTGGTGGTAATAGCACCGCCTGTTAACGTGGTTTTACCTTCTACATTGATGTTAAAGCCACCATCACCAGTAAAGATGCCCGATTGCTGATTCACCCCGACATAATCCGAATTTACATTGGTTTTGCCAGCATTTACTGATAGGTTGGTTGAGTTACCACCGACCATATCAATATCCGCATTAATCCCTACACTACGTTGTTTACCTTGATAAGTTTCTTTGTTTTGCATCGATTCAATATTTAGATTGCCGCCAACACTGCCTTCAGCACGTTTGGCGTTAATCACCCCACCACGGATATTGGTATCGCCGCCCGAGGTAAGGCTAAAGGTATTACCGACATCAATTTGACTGTTGGTGTAATGTGTTGATTCACCGTCACCACTACCCCGTGAGGTATTAGCATTTAGGGTGATACCTGCACCGGTTTTACCAGAGGCACTACCTGTCGCATAGACACCCACCCCAAAGCCTTGTGCTTTGTTTTGACTGGTTTGGGTATTTTGCTGACTGCTTGCTAAAATATTGACTTCATTGTCAGCGGTTAAACTACCGTTATTGCCAGCTTTAAGTTGACTACCGACAATATTAATATTACTGTCTTTACCGGCACCGGTGGCTTTAATAGAGAAGTTACCTGCCGCATTGACGGTAGAAGCTTCATTGGTTTGTGTATGGCTTTGATTGGTTGATTGACTTGACTGCGTGCCTAAAGTGGCTTGAATACGTCCCGAGGTTGCTGCAGCGACTGGATCCTGAGCTTGTGCAACGCCTTTAATGGCATTCTGCGCTTTTAATCCTGCACTAATACCCGCCATGGCTTTCATACGATCAGAATCAGTGTTTTCACCCGCTTTAACAAGTCCATTGATACTGTTGTATTGGTCGACCAGACCATTACTGACACTGACGGTTAATCCAGTTTGCTTAAATTTTTGTTGTGATTGGCTGTCTTCAGTTGCCGTGGCATTAACGATATCAGCCGATTTTGCGGTAATATCAATGTTGCCACGACTTGGATCTATTATCCCTTTACCGGTATCAGCGCCCATTCCAGCAACGACATCACTGGCAGTTTGTTGATAATGGTTACCTGCGTTAATTACCACATTGCCATCAATGGCGCCCACGGTACTACCGGTGTGATTAATGATATTGCGCTGATTGTCCATTGATTGTTTTTGTGAGCCGATAGTAAAACCGATACCGCCATCAGTACCAAATATCCCTGATTTTTTCTGGCTATGGCTACTGCTTTCACTGTAACGATTTTGCGCCGCATCAATCGTCACATCATTGCCTGCCGTTAAAGCGGTGCCTGAATCACTCACTGCACGTGTGGCGGTTAAGTGGATATTGCGACCGGCATCCATAACCACGGTGTTACCTTCAATGTTACTTTGAATGGCTTCATCACTGGTTCGGCTATAACGATCTTGGGTGGTTTTACGGCTTAACAAGCTTTTTTCAGTGGTTTTAATAGCGGTGTCGGTATTACTGGTGGCACGTCCTTCTTTTAAGGTAATGTCTTTGTTAGCATCGAGATAGCTGCTGCCATCCTCACTGTGAATGGTCACTGCTGTACCGGTGATACTACCCCCTTTGGACTGAATATAAGTGCTGCCTTGGCTGGCGACCACGCTGCCAATATCCTGAGTTTGACCCACTTTGTAGTAGTTATTGCTATCACCAATGGCATTGGTTTGGAAACCTGTATTAACCGCATTCAACGCCACATCGCCCCCGGCAACCAAACGAGATGTGCCGCCCTGATTAATCAGTTGACCGGCGTTAAAGGTGGCGTTGCCACCGACATCAATGCTTAACGTGGTAAGGGGTCGACCGTTGTCATCGGTTTTACCTTTTAAGCCATCGCCCACATAGATTTGACCGATTTGGTCAATGCCGGTGCGCCAAGCATTGCTTTGACCAAGCTTACTTTCGGTATGATAAGTGGTGCTGCTGTTGTTTAGCTTGCCGCCCGCATCAATCGTCATAGCGCTATTGGCTTTTAGGGTAGCGCCTAGGTTGTTTAAATCGTTTTTGGTGTTAACTTGAACAAAGTTACCTTGGATTACCCCGCCGTTTTGGTTATTGAGGTTATTGGCACTGATACGTAAGCCATTATGGGCCACGATATTGCCTTGGTTGGTTAAAGCACCGGTGAGCTGCATATCCATGTTGCGGGCGGCAATTAAACTACTGTCACCTTTTAAATCACCGACCTTTGAGCGAACATAGACTTTGGGTACCAGTACGGTTTGTTTAGTACCGTCTTTTAAGGTGATGGTTTGTTCAACCAGCCACACAATATCGGTGGTCAGCTGTGCCATCTGTTCCGCAGATAGTGCAATACCAGGGCGTAAGTTTATTGCTTTAGCGGTAGCAACACCATTGTCCATCAGCGCTTGATACATGGCATCATCAGTGGTGTAGTCCCCTAGGAAACGACGACCGGTTAAGGTCATGACTTGGTCACGAATCAGCCCTTGCTCATAGTAGCCATCGCCCAATCGCTTGTGCATGTTGCTTGGATCTAAGCCTAAGCGCTGCATCATGTAGTCAGACGATAACCATTTTTTATAGTTAGCGAAGGCTGGGTCGGTTTCCACCAAGTAGCCATTTGGGTTATTGGGGTCAATATTATAAAGGCTACTGTTTGGCAGAGTAG
>NZ_JBIQEC010000051.1:0-4217 GCF_045370505.1 Moraxella sp. 179-F 1C4 NHS
GGCTAGCGTTCTGCTGAAAATTGCAAAAGTTGAACCCCAAGTGCTACTGCGCGTTGCTCATTAAAAACTTTTGCTGTGAAGAATAGTTGGCATTTGTTTGATTGACGACTTGCTATACAAGGCTGGGGGCTAAAAGCCCTTATTTTTTGCCCAAAATGAAATGTCTAAAAAACCACCGTTTTATAGACACCTTGACCTTTATCATTTTTATAAATACTCGACTAAATTCCTTAGCGTGCTATATGGTTCGAATTCTGTGCTGACCCCTTTATCGGAAATATTGGACGATCTTCATCCCATGCCACATTATAGTTATGAAATATTTCTTCTAGCTTATCTATAAAAGGAATATTTATTTCCTTATCCCAGTTTGTAAAATCTTTAAAGTAGTAACTCATCAAAATTTGCCCTTTTCCAGTTAAAGACAATTGTGCATCGAACCAGATGTCAGAGTCTGAAGATGGATTAGTCTTTGATAAATGATAACAAAAATCATCTAATCCAGAATAAGTTGTATCAGGAGATGACAGACTTTTATTCAAAACATCAAAACTAAAATCTATTAAATCACAGGTTTTAAGACGATAAATTAACTCTACTGCAAATTGCCATGCATTTGGATTATCATTAGATAATAGAAATGAGCAGGACAACTCATCTTGAATAAGCATATTTAGAAAAAATTGTGTATTTAAAGCACTGATATTACTCATATTCATTTTCTATTACTCTTTTGGAAATTTTAACTTTAAATTTTTACCACTATTTATGGATTGGATCGCTGAAGAATTATTAATTTCTACTGTGGCTGTAGTCGGTAATGTATCTTTACCAGCTTTACCTGCTGGTCTATATACCACCCATGCTCCATCAGATGTTTGAGATCTCCAGAGATTGCAAACTTTTTTGTGTAAACCTTCAAAGGCAGCCTAAAATAGCGGCATAATCAATAACCAACAAATATCTTGTATTAATACCCCTCCACCCGATGTCCATATAACATCACAAACTGACGCATCGCAGGCTTCCAATTTTGAATCGGCATTGTCCATTTCTGCATCGTATTGATGAGTGCCATATAAATCGCCTTAAACACCGCATCATCATTCGGAAAAGTCTTTTTCGTGCTGGTCACTTTTCTTAAACTGGCGTTTAATGATTCAATAGTATTGGTGGTATAAATCACCCGTCGGATATCTTTAGGATAATCAAAGAAGGTGGTTAATCGACCCCAGTTCTCCTGCCAGGACTTAGAAATTTGTGGATGCTCACCATCCCATTTCTCCGCAAAGGCAAGCAGATTATCTTCCGCTTCTGCCAAGGTATCAGCACCATAGATGGTTTTAAGGTCAGTGGCTATTTCCTTTCTTTGCTTATAGCTGACGTATTTGAGCGAGTTTCTGACTTGATGGACGATACATAACTGTACTTTGGTTTTAGGAAATACCGTTTCAATCGCTTCAGGAAAGCCTTTTAAGCCATCGCAGCAAGCGATAAAGATATCATTCACTCCACGGTTTTTTAATTCATTCATCACTGAAACCCAGAATTTAGCGCTCTCATTCTTGGCTATCCAAAGACCTAGCAGTTCTTTACGCCCTTCAGTATTAATGCCTAAAGCCAGATAGACATATTTATTATGAGCAATCCCTTCTTCTCGGTTTTTAACGACAAGTCCATCCAGATAAACGACAGGATAAATTGGTTCAAGTGGGCGTTGTTGCCATTGTTTGACTTCATCCAGCACACTATCGGTGACTGTGGAGATAAAGGTGGATGAGACATCCACGCCATAGATTTCTTTTAGGTGCGCTTGGATATCACGAGTGCTCATACCTCTTGAATAGAGGGAGATGACTTTATCGTCAAAGCCGTTGAGCGTGCGTTCATGCTTTTTAACGAACTGGGGCTCAAAGCTACCGGTTCGGTCTCTAGGGACATCGAGTTCTATTTTGCCAAAGTCAGTACGGACGGTTTTTTTAGTGGTGCCATTACGGGCATTGCTATTCTTACGAGCGGGTTTGCCTGCGACCGTAGTGGCTTCGTCATCTGCTGATTGGATATTTTCTTCTTTGGCTGATGGCTGTTCGTCATCAAGCAAATCATCATCGGTGTGATGATTGATGAAGTCATCAAGCGTATCTCTCTGAGCTTTGCCTTGGTAGTCGTGTTTGGCGTAGCCCAAGTGATGGGTCATTTCAGCTTGTAAAGCCCGTTCAGCGAGTCGTTTGGTGAGTTGTTTTAAGATGCCATTTTCACCCAATATTTGTTCGGGTGTTTGATAATCTTTAAGTAATTCGTCAAGCAGAAATTCTGTCGGTTCTTTCATGTAAATGTTCCTGTGTAAATCCTAGTGTTAAAATTGGGTTTACACAAAATATTTTACAGTCTCGCCCATTATTTTATCAGCTTTTTTAATCGTGAACAGGTTCTAAGGTTGATTTGCCAACATTGTATTGTCCTGCAACATCCGGCACTTTTTGCCCTTGTTCTTCAATTAATTTAATGAGTTCAAGTTTAGATTCTGCTGAGTATTGATTTCTAACTTTTGTCATGAGATTATTCCTCTACTGAAGGTATTATAATCTCTTATTAGCTGTCTTGGTTTATTATGCCACTACAGGACAACTTTTTTAAGCATTTACTTTGTAGGAAAAGAACCTATGGATTGGGCCAATATATTTATTCTCGATACGACGTGGGCATTTGCTGCTGAAATTGCTGTGCGTGTCACTGTTATGTTTATCATGATCATTTTATTTCTACGGTTCACTGGGAAGCGTGGTGTTAGGCAGCTCTCTATATTCGAGTTAACTATCATTCTATCATTAGGGTCCATCGCAGGGGACCCTATGTTTACTAAGGATTTACCATTAATTCAGGCATTGCTTATTATGAGCATTGTAGTATGTCTCTATCGATTATGTACTTGGCTTATGATGAAATACCAACCATTTGAAGACCTTTTAGAAGGTACTTCGCTTTATATCGTAGAAGATGGTCTATTGGTCCTTGAGAAAATTGAAGGAGGTGAGATGTCACATGATGAATTTTTTTCTGAAATGCGTATGCAAGGTGTTGAACATTTAGGTCAAGTTCGAGTTGGTTTGTTAGAGACCACTGGAGATTTTAGCCTATTATTATACCCTCACGACCAGGTACGTTATGGTTTACCACTTTTTCCTAAACAATATAAATTAGTCGATCAGATAAATGCAAATGAGTATTATGCTTGTATGTATTGCGGCTATGTTGATAAGCCTTTGAAGGTAGATCAACCTTGTGGGCGATGTCAAAATAAGTGCATAGGATGGGCTAAAGCCATTAATAACAAGATTGTAAGGTAACCAAGTTTTAAAAAACCATACTTCGTTGTAGCTAGAAGGGGCAGGCACCTCCAATCTGTAGTGGCATAATAAGTTAAGACAGGTAATAAGAGATTATAATACCCCAATTGGAGGGTTAATCTCATGACAAAAGTACGTAAAACATGCACACTCGCATTCAAACTAGAATTGATAAAACTCATAGAAGAACAAGGGAAAAAGATAAGTGATGTATGTAGTGGTCAACTAATTTTGGACAGATAGTAGTTACTCAAAAATACTCGATAAAGTCCCTTACCGTCCTATTTTTTTTCGTTTTCTGTGCTAATCCCTTAAATATCAAAAATTAAACACGTCGTAGTCGCATGTGCATACACTTTACCATCTACCCCAATAATTTTTCCTTCAGCAACCGCTGTCTGTCTACCCACGTGGAGGGTGCGACCTTCTGCTCGGATGACAGGCAGCTCTTGTGTTAGAGGACGCATCATATTTACTTTAATTTCAAGGGTCGTATAGCCTTTACCTTTAGGCAGTTGTGTCTGTATAGCACAACCTACGGCTGAATCTAATAAGGTATACTTAAAAATACTCAGCAAAAGTCCTTACCGCTCTATTTTTTCCGTTTTCTGTGCTGACCCCTAAAAATAATGCTGCTATTACCAAAGCGATTGAGTATTGCCTAAAACGTTGGACAGCGTTAATTCGCTATTTGGATGATGGCAATTTGCCGATTGACAATAATTGGGCAGAAAATCAGATGCGTCCTTGGGCACTCGGGCGTAAGAACTGGTTGTTTGCAGGGTCGCTTGAGAGTGGTCAGCGGGCGGCGATTGTTATGTCGCTCATTCAATCTGCAAGATTGAATGGTCTTGACCCGTATGCGTATTT
>NZ_JBIQEC010000052.1:0-3418 GCF_045370505.1 Moraxella sp. 179-F 1C4 NHS
GGATAATACTGTGCTTTATCAACCCAATTCTATCTTAATTTTATGATTATTTGGTCTAGACATTGGGGAGTACCTTATAGAACTATGTGATAATATTTTTAGGAATTTTTTATTAAAATATTGAATAAAGTTCCTAATTTAGGAACTATGTTAATATTGTTTTATTCCTAAATAAAGTATTTATTTTCATTTTTAGGGAATTTTTTGTGATCAAAATCAATTTGCCTGTTTTACTGGCCGAACGTGGTATTAAAGTTGCTGATGTGGATCGACAGATTGATATTAGTCGCTCTACTCTATATCGAATGTACAATAATGATGTGATTAAAGTGGATTTAGATGCCTTAGATAAGCTATGTAAATTGCTTAATTGCACGCCTGGCGACCTCATTCTTTATGAAGATGATGACCAAACCGATGCCGTAAAAAAAGAGCCAACTAATTAGTTGGCTCTTTGCTGTATAGCTAAAAAAGGTTATAAAATATTTTTTCTAATAATCCCAATGATGACTTTTCACCATTCCCTTCCACACCGTCACACAAGCTAAAGCATCGGGTTTAGCACGGTGCGCATTGATATGTTCTATCCCAAAATGCAAACAAGCCTTGCTTAGGCTAAAATAACGATTGGCTTTAAAATACGGTGAGTATTGCCCGATAAAATCAGCAAACTGCTTACATAAACATTTGACATCCACTTGCTGCAAGCAAAGTTTATGCCCCGATTGACGCATCATACGCACATCGAAGCTGGCATTGTAAGCATACAGGGTTCTTCCTTTGAGCAACTGTACAATCGCGGGTTGAATATCAATAAAGGTAGGTTTACCTATCAGCTCATGTGGATAAATACCATGCACCTTCAATGCGCCTAGGCTAGACGGTCTATCGGTATAAATCAGCGTATCGATAATCACATGTCGATCACTATCACAAAACGCAATTTCGATGATTTGATCATTCCTGCCGCCACCGGTGGTTTCAGTATCAAAGAATAAGGGTTTGCTGGTATCGTACTGTTGGTTGTACTGGACAACTTGGTTAAAGATGGCATCGATTTGAGATTGCGTATCTGCTGTCATTGGGGTTGAAGTCATTAAATTAATCAATCATGGGTGTAAGTCAGTCATATAAACGCTACCCTAGCCATTAAACAAATCCATTTGCGCCGTTTTAAGCGTTTTTTTCGGCTTTGGCCGATGTTCTGCTACATACCCATCACCCATCGGTTTAAGTAGCTCAAACGCGTCCTCATGATGCATATTGAGCCAATCCTGGCGATGCTCAGGTTCAATCACCACAATCGAGCGTTTTTCATCTTCAGGCTTGTAAAATTGTGACATGAAAGGATGATTATCGGCATTGATGGTCAGCATGGTCATGAAGCGAATGATTTGCTCCCCTATCTTAACAATTTCATATAAAGCGGCTACGGTAAACGGCTCATTATCTTCACGGTGAATGCCATAGCGATGTGCTTTACCGTTAATGTATTTAGGCTAATAGATAGTTTGTACCGGAATTAACGCAAACTGATTGTTGTACCAAGCATGTTTAAAACTCGGTTTATCCATCACCGTTTCTAAGGGCATCATAAGTGTGCTTGGCAATATCGGTATCTTAGGCCCATTTAGGCACCATTCCAAACATGGCTGAGTGCCACTCGGCAAGATCACCTCTCGTATTTGATAAGAGGTTAGCAAATAGCAAGGGGGGTTCATAGCCTGAGTAAATATCCTGTTTGACGGCAAAGCTGAGCTGTTGATTGGTAAATAACGGCGCTTGCGTAGCGCTAATGGGTTGAAAGTTGGCACACATCAGGGTTTCTCTTTTAACATGGATTTATTAACAGCCGTTAGCAAACTCGCACTAATGCACTTTGAGTAGATCTGATAGCTTGGTGGTATAGCTGGGGCTTAAAAACTCTCGATTCATCTGCCAATCTTGCTGCTTGGCTATTCTACTTACAGGAATTTCAACGTTTAAATATATAAAATTTTAAAAACGAAAAATTTCTTTTTTAGGTTTTTATAGTTTTTAAAGGTTTATAGACCATCTGTATGCCTGATGTAGCCCGGTTTTGGAGGACATAAATAGGACGGATTGACTACTTTAATGGGACGGATTGACTACTTTAATGGGACGGATTGACTACTTTAATGGGACTATGATATTTTGTGTCCTATTAATTATTGGAATTTTGCCATGAGTAATGATCTAATTGTGAAATCTAATGTAGTTATTACTGCCAGTTATCACTTAACTGCAAATGAACAACGCTTGATTCTTTCTGCAATTTCTCAAATACCTAAAGGTGTGGAAGTTCAAGATGAAGAGGTTTATACCGTCGAAGTCAGCGATTTTATTGAAATGGGTGTGCATCCTAAAACTGCATATAGAGAAATGCGTGAAGCGGCTGAACGTTTGTATGAACGTTCTATTGTATTAAAAGTAGGTGACGATGTACTAAAAACTCGCTGGGTACAGGATATGGGAGTTGGAACTGGCGAAGGTATGATTAAACTTGCTCAAAGTTTAGGATTACAACCAACTAAAATGCCTAATAATCAGCATTTTGTGGTTCTCAGATTTAGTAAATCAATTTTGCCCTATTTGAGCAATTTATCAGCTAATTTTACCCAATATTTAAAACAAGATATTGCAGGGCTTAGTAGCTCGTATAGTATTAGATTCTTTGAATTACTCATGCAATTTAAAGATACAGGGTTTCGAAAAATCACAATTGAAGATTTAAGAGAGTTTCTTGATCTTGGTGACAAATACCCTGCAACCAAAGATTTGAAAGTACGAGTTATTGAAACTGCAGTCAATGAAATTAATGAAAAAACTAAAATTAATGTTGAATATAAACTTGTAAAAACGGGAAAAAAATTCACTCATCTTGAGCTAAAATTCAAATTAAAAGCTCAAGCTAAAAAAACTGCGCAACCTGTTGGTAAGACAATTGATATGTTTGAGTCAGAGAAAAAAAATCCTCTAGCACTATCATGGCAAATAAAAGGACTATCAGATGGTCAAATTAATAAATTGGCCAAATTTAAAAAGGAGTTTCTAGATGCTAATAGTAGTTTACTCGCAAGCAATGATAGTAGAAGTTATGATGAAGTTTTTAATAGTTGGCGTGTCTTACTAAAAGACCCTACTAGTGTTAAAAAATTTAAAAATATTCAAGAAATATTAGAAAGAAGTTGGTAGAAATACGTCCTATTTAATCATATAATTTATTACATAAGTTAATGCTAATGAGTAACTTGCGTAAGTAATTTCATTAAATAATATTACATCTATGTGAAAAATTAATTTAAATCAATAAATTATATGAGACCTTTGCACGAAACAGCCCCTTTGCTCGAGGCATACCACCAAACCGAAAAAAAACAAAGAATGGCAATGAAAT
>NZ_JBIQEC010000053.1:0-3345 GCF_045370505.1 Moraxella sp. 179-F 1C4 NHS
GCTCGTAATTTTGAGTCAATGATTTACCTCGCTTGCATCATTATTCATGTTAAAGTGAATTGAGGACACAGCCTAATACAGTCGCTTGTTAAATTGAACCTAATTTTTAATATTTTTGTTGATAATGATTATCATTTATACTAACATTTAAAGTTAGTTTTTATATTTATCGTGTTATAGGAATGATTATGGATTTTGCAAATTACTGGCAATATACAGATGTAGTGACCAAGACGTTATTTTTTGTATTAATTGTTTTATCGATACTGTCTTGGATTACAGGCATTTTACGTATCTTAAATAGCCAAAAAATTGCCAAAACAGTGTCGCAAGATTTGACCCAGAAAATTCACCAACAGCAAGCTCAACTTACTACCTTATCTCTAGACAATCAAAAATTGGTCACTGAGCAGCAGCTACTGCAACAGCTCAATCGCTACCGTTTTGCCAGTGAGCAGGGCTTAAATATCCTTGGTACGACTGCTGCCATTGCCCCTTTTATTGGGCTATTTGGTACCGTGTGGGGGATTTTTCATGCCTTAGATAGCATCGCTAAATCAGGTCAAGCAGGACTTGGTCAAGTCGCAGGACCGGTTGGGGAGGCTTTGATTATGACTGGGCTTGGGCTTGCGGTAGCGATTCCTGCAGTGATTATGTACAATGTCGTAGTACGAATCAATCGCAAAGCCATGCACCAAGCGAATGACACGGCGCATACCTTACTTGCCAACGTGTTAATGAATTCTTCGAGCCAAGTTACGCAAACTAGTGTAGCCACCCAGCCCCATTTGCAAACCAGCTCGCAGCCCAAGCAACAAACTAACGCCGCTGACTTAATGCTGAAAAAAGCCTAACCTTGACCCATCGCTAAACAGATAAATAGATAAACAGGGAATAACTTATGGCATTTCAACTCGGTGATGACGCTTCGACGGGCATGAATGAAATCAATCTGATTCCACTGATTGATATCATGCTGGTATTGATGATTATTTTTTTGGTGACGGCAACGGTAATCAATCCCAGTGTACCGCTAAATTTGCCCAAAACCTCAGCACAAGTCAATGAAGCCCCGCCCAAAGTGATACAAGTAAGCATTGATAAAGATGGCAAGATTTTTTGGGATGATGCCAGTATCAGTTTGGCACAATTAAACACACGCTTTGCCGAACAAGGCAAATTAAGCGAGACCCCAAGCATTCAGCTGCGCGTCGATAAAGACAGTCGATATGATACCGTCGCGCAAATCCTAGCAACAGCGAGCGAAAACAAGCTAACCAAGATTGCGTTTGTCAGTGAATAACCTGATTGATAAAATTTTTATTGATAATAAGAATAATTATCATTATTATATAAGAAAATTTATCAACGAGGTGCGTATGTTTGTGTGTATCTGTAATGCCGTCAAAGAAAGTCAAATCAAAACAGCCATTGAACAAGGTCATGACAGCTTAGAGGCATTACAAGCTGAGCTTGATGTGGCTACTTGTTGTGGCGGATGTCAGCCAATGATTGAAGGTTATCTCGAAGAGTACGCCCAGAGCATCAATAACTATACGCACCTATTTATTGAAGTTGCCTAATGTATTAACGTTGCCTAGTTTATTAAATTGCCTAATGAGCTGTTAGCGTACACACCCAGGCTTATTCATTAATCTCAATGAATGAGCGACTGACAAATATTGTAAATTATTTGCTGCGATGAATTGTTTTTAACATCACTTTAATTTAGTATTTCAGATAATACCCAACCTTTGTTTCTGTTCATTTTTCAAGGATATACCCATGAAAGGCAGCCAAGCTGTTATTGATTATCTAAATTTCTTAATTAGTGGTGAACTGGGGGCTCGTGACCAGTACTTTATTCATGCGCAAATGTATCATGAATGGCATTATCCAAAACTTCATACGCGTATGCATCATGAAATGGAAGAAGAAAGCGATCATGCGCGTGCCTTAATCAATCGGGTGTTGATGCTAGAAGGCACACCCAACATGAAAGTTGCCGATATCAACATCGGTCATGATGTGCCAAGTATGCTAAAAGCCGATCTTCAGCTTGAGTATGCGGTTCGTCAACATCTTAAAGACGGCATTGCGCTTTGTGAGCAAGAGCAAGACTATGTAACCCGTGAGATTTTGGTCGCCCAATTGGTCGATACCGAAGAAGACCATGCGCATTGGTTGGAGCAGCAGTTAAGACTGATTGATATGATGGGACTAGCCAATTATCTGCAATCTCAGCTCGGTGATATCTCTGAATAAGGCGACAAAGCAATAAGGCAACTAAGGTAAACATTATGCAAGTCGATAAAGAAATTCTAAGAGCGCTAAACCAAGTTTTGGGTCAGGCATTGATTGCTATTAACCAATACTTCTTACACGCGCGTATCGCCAAAAACTGGGGACTGAGTGAACTCAATGAAAAATTGTATCATCAGTCGATTCATGAGATGAAATGGGCAGATGACCTCATTGAGCGTATCTTAATACTAGATGGTCTACCAAACTTGCAAGAGCTTGGCAAAATTTTAATCGGTGAAAATGTCGCTGAAATTTTGCGTTGTGATTTGCAACTCGAGTATCAAAAAACTGACATCATCAAAAATGCGATTGCTTTATGTGAGCAGAAAAGCGATTTTGTCTCTCGCAAATTATTGATCAAACTCAAAGACGGGAGTGAAGAGCACATTGATTGGCTAGAAACGCAAATGGAACTGCTGACCTCGATGGGTATCGAAAATTATACGCAAAGTTTATTAGATTCATAAAGCGTATTAGCGTGTCGGAATAACTGTATGAACCATCAATATACCCAAGCCGCGTTGATTTCTGTCATCTCTATACTGATGGCAGGGCTTATCATTATCTTAGTGGCAGTAATTTATTGATTGTCGTTTTAGTTGTCGAGTGTGGCATATTGGCATAGCCAAGATGATGGGTGATTTCGGCTGGCAGTTTTCGTTCTGCCAGCCGTTTGGTGAGTTATTTTAAGGGTCTGTGTTGCCCAAGATATGTTCTACAAGATGCGTGTTAGAAACCTTCTAGTACAATTTTGCCTTTTGACTTGCCTGATTCAAGCAGCTTATGTGCTTTTTCCAAGTTTGCAGCGTTAATTTTGCCTAGATTTTGGTTAAGCGTACTTCTAATTTTTTGCTGGTCAACTAACTGGGCAACCTGTTGCAATAGATCACCTTGCTTTTCGATATCATCGGTTTCAAACATTGAGCGGGTGAACATGAGCTCCCAATGGATAGAAATAGATTTAGTCTTAAACGGCATAATATCAAAGGTTTGTGGATCATCGATCAATCCAAGCTTACCTTGTGGTGCAATCAGAGAAAC
>NZ_JBIQEC010000054.1:0-3041 GCF_045370505.1 Moraxella sp. 179-F 1C4 NHS
CTTTATCGTGAAATGAACCTAATAAAAAAGCGCCAAATTGGCGCTTATTTACAAACTCACGAAAAACAATAGGTTTTCGTGATTATCAAGTAAATTTATAATGGTGTAATAACTAACAGAATTTATGCATTAATTCCATGATTTGATAGACGGTAATGGATTTTCAATGAGAATCGCTACAATTAACATAGTCTAGATGATGTAAAATTTTTGGCTTAGGCTAAGTACATTTAGTTTACCCTTCTCTTCTATCAAATATTACCGTATGCGTTTCTCTATGAAATTCTATACCTATCTGATGAATGATACGACTGGGTGTTGTGTATTTGTCAGCATAACGCTTCTGTTGTATTTGAGCTAAGGCGGTTCCTTGTGGTTGAGCGTTTTTACCATTCACGACTTTAAATTCAAAAATGTAAACGTGGTCTCCAATGATGAGTGTCATGTCGATGTTACCAAGACTTGTTGCGTCTTCTGTGATGGTTTGAAAGCCTAAACTGGCAAACAGTGCGTAGAAGACGCTGGCCCAATAGCCTTCGTAATTGGCAATCGGATTATTTCTGTGCCAGTTATGGGGAATGCTACTAAAAAATGCTTGGATGATGCTTTCAATGCCATCAAGATTATGCTGAACAATCGCTTCGTAAAGTTCACTTTGTTTGAGTAACATATCATCTTTGGCATGGGCGATGTATTTTAATAGCAGTGATTCCGATAAGCTTTGTTGTACTTCAATGTTGGGAAATTTTAGGGTATAACGTACACTGGGTTTTAACAGCATTTTATCAATGGTGAGATAACCCGTTTGAAATAGTAAGGCGATGATACTGATATCGCTTATTTCAAATTGTGATAGGTTTTGACTATCAATAAGTCTACCAATTAGTTGATGGATATGGATGTTTTCATTTAATAGCTTATCCATTAAGAAGGTTGCATTACCTGTTTCTACCCAGTAGTTTTTATAGAGCTTTTGTGGGTTACTTAAAAACAGTAAGACGTCAAAGGGGTTATAGACTGCTTCACCTGTCCAATTATAGCCGTTATACCATTTTTTTAACTCTTCAAGATCCACTTTATCTAATTCTACAGCGAATACGTTTTCAAGCTCAGATTGGGTGTAACCACAAAGCGCTGAGAATCTTTCATCTAAGGTAACATCGTATAGATTATTTAAACCTAAAAATAGATTGATTTTACTAAATTTAGAAACGCCTGTGAGCATGGCAAATTGTATATGGGCATCTTGACCTTTAATAACGGAATAAAAATCCCTTAATTGATTACGGACAATAATAGATTTTTCTGAATTCTGCAAACTGTCTAAAATCGGCTTATCGTATTCATCTATCAATATGACAACTTTTTGCCCTGTTGTTTCATGGCAATGCTGAATGAGTGCTTGAAACCTACCACTAATCGTTTTTAAGCTATTAGTAATACGCCATCTTTCTTCTAAAGCCGTTAAAATGTCCGATAAAGCAAGAGATAAGTCATCGTAACCTTCTATACCGCCATCAAAGCTAATGCGAATAACAGGATAGGATTGCTCCCATTGCCAGTGATGTTCAGCATATAATCCAGTGAATAGCGCCTTGTTACCTGCAAATATTTCAGCAATAGTATCAAGGGTCAGGCTTTTGCCAAACCGTCTAGGTCTTGATAAAAAAATATATTTACTAGTATTAATTAGTTCAATGATTTTGGCCGTTTTATCGACGTAATAATAGTTACCTTGTCTTAGTTCGGCTAAATTTTGGATGCCGATAGGAAATTGTTTTTTTACCATTTATTAGATCCCCACTAAGAATCACAAGATAATTTCAATAACTTAATAAACTTATTTGCCAAGAGTAACTTATGTAAGTTATGCACAAAAAGTAAGTTATAACATTTACTAAAAGATATAACTTACTTAAGTTATTTAACTTTCTTCATTTTTTGTTGCGAGAACTGCTAAATTTAATTGTTCTTCTGAAAGAAAGCTTAGCTGCTGAATCGCTGTTTTGACAATTATCGAACGATTAGCACGAGCGACCCTACTTTTTACAAGTAATTCATCGATTTGATCACTCACTTCTTGGGTAAGTGAAAAAGTTTGGCGAATATATTTAGCCTTCGATTCTTTTTGTAGCGAATGGGTATTCGCCCCACCAATAAAACTATCGACAGAGATATCAGCATTATAACCTTTTTTCTTTAAATCACTTAAACCCATTATACTTCTCCTAAAAACTCTTCGGCAATCGCTACAATTTCTGCGCTAGCCTTGCCATCTGTATCACCTTTGGCTTCAAATACTGTAAATCCATTTTCATCAGCGTCATCATAAATATTACGATTACTGGTGAAATTTTGAAGAGCTGGAATATTAAAGGATTCACAAGCATCTTTAGCATCGGTGATACGCTGGAATTGACTGGGCAAAGTTGGACATTGTGTCATGACGGCTTTTGCTTTTAAATTAGGATTGATGGCTTTTGCCATTTTCACCAGATTTTCCATGTGTGCCAGTGTTTTTAAATCCCGACGTTTAGGTCTAAAAGGCAACAACATATGGGTTGCAACAGTCATAGCAGAACGTAAGGCTTCAGAATCTTGACCACCTGCATCAATGACAATATCTTGATAACGCTTTGACAAATCAATTAGTGTCTGTCTAATATTACCTGAGCATTGCACTGATGGGAGTGTTTTAGAAATTTGGTTTTGCTCCCGCTCTTTTACCCAGTCAGTCGTTGTACCCTGCGGGTCAGCATCTAACAATAAGATGTCTCGATTTCTATTCTGCAAATAAACTGCAATATTTTGAGCTAAGCAGCTCTTGCCTGAACCACCTTTTTCACCGCCAATTAAGATTATCATAAGTTACACCTTTTATATAAGTTATTAAAGTTACATAACCATTTTAACAGATTTAAGTTACGTAAGTTAATTAATTTATTCAAAATTTTATCATATATAAGAAACCTTTGCGCGAATAAACACACAAAAGTTCATTAAATTGGTATAATACAATAAAATCAATCACCTAGCAAAAG
>NZ_JBIQEC010000055.1:0-2707 GCF_045370505.1 Moraxella sp. 179-F 1C4 NHS
CTACAAGGCATTGGCAATGATATTCGTTTTATGCAGTTTACTGCGCCAATTCAGCCTGGCTCAAGTGGCAGTCCGCTCCTGCTTCCCACAGGCGAAGTCGTCGGTATGGTTACTCATACCATTGCCAATACCCAGAACATGAATTATGCAGTCAAATATCAATTATTATCTGCGCTTTTAACCAGTTGCGGTCTTAATGTGAGCGAGCTTACCCATGATATTAGCCAAACACCGCTATCCACGCCTCAGATTACTAAACAAAGTAAATCTGCTTTGTGGTTAGTTGGCTGTGGGGTATAAAAAATTTGGCTGTGGGTCAAAAAGTATGCTGTTATTTGACCTGTGAACCATTCGCAGAAATGTTTTTTATTTGGAATTAAATCTTGTAAATTAATATTTTCGTTACTTAGATTTTGAATCTTATTTAAGAATATCTGACTATTTTCAATTCTCCAAGTACCTATATAACCTCTCCACAACGCAGAACACCTACCATTATTAAATTTTTCAAGATTAATATTATTAGCTTCTAAATAGCCGTCAAGTGGTGTACACGTCATAGCTAAAACTTTATTTCTATATATTAACGTTTCAGGTATTTGAGCTGTCATTTAAAAGAAATCCATTCCTAATCAATTTTTTATAACTTATTAAATATCTTCGCTCAACAAATTGCAGCTATTGGTAACACTTTATCATTTTTTCAAATCATAGTATTAAATTGGATTAATTATGATAAATACAACATGAGTATAATACTAGATAAAGTTTAGTTTGGTAAATTAGTTAACTTAAAAAGAGGTTTTCTCATCCCCTAATCATCAAAATAATAATCATCATCAAAATCAATACCGATTTTAGGTTTTTTCTTCAGCGGTTGATGAAACGAATTATCAGATCTAAAACCACTAAATGAATTAAAGCCAATATCATTTGGCAACAAATTAGTCGGTACTTCACTCAAGAAATAACTCTCAATCGTCCGATTTTGCCCATCAACCCGATTGGTCGCCCAGGTATTTAAGTTTTGCCGTGTGATAATCAGTTCATCTTTTGCACGCGTCATCGCTACATACAGGACACGGCGTTCTTCTTCTACTTCTTCAAAACTATCTTGAGCGCGCATATGCGGATATTGTCCCACAGATGCATTGACGATATAGCAGACTTCGCGTTCTGCCCCTTTGGCGGAATGAATGGTAATCAGCGTCACCAAATCATCATTATCTTGTTTACTCACTTCACTATGGGAGATTGGATCTAAAATATAAGCCTCGATAAAGTCAGCTAATGTGCCATGTCGCATGGCAAGTTGTTTGATTAAATCAAAATCACGAGCACGGCTTTCCCAGTCCTTTTTCTCATAATTCTTTTGCAATTGGTCACTTAACGCATCAAAGGCGATATCAATGCTTTTCTCTGGCAGTTCCTGTAGCTTAGCAAGTTCCTTAAGTGCTTCAATAGCAGGTTTTGGTACTTTGCTTTTCTTATCAAGCACCGCAATGCAAGCATTCAAGTCTGGTAAGGTTAAAAACTCATTAACGAGCTTCCCTGCCCCAGCATCGCCAATGCCATCCCATAGCGTTAAAAAACGAATCCAAGCGAGTTCATCTAGATAATTAACCGTCACTCGTAGCATACTGATTAAGTCTTTAACATGCGCCGCTTCCAGTAATTTGGTGCCGCCAATAAACACGTACGGAATATTTGCAGCAATTAACGCACTTTCCACTTGTCGACCTGAAAACGCTGAGCGAAGCAAAATCATATGATGATGCCACGGTGCCCCTTTCTCATAACGTTTTTTTAAATCACTGACGATAAATCGGGCTTCATCGAACTCATTACCAAAACTATGCAGTACCGGTTTAATCCCTTCACCGCGATGTGCGGTAAGCCGTTTTTTATAATCAAGCTCACTTCGATCCAGTAGCCAATTGGATAAATCTAGAATTTCTTGAGTTGAGCGATAATTTAAATCCAGTGTTAGCACTTCGGCATCAGGTACTCTTTCTTTAAAGCTATGAATGTTTTCAAAGTCTGCCCCACGAAAGCCATAAATTGACTGGGCATCATCCCCAACACAAAATAGCTGCGTGCGTCCAATAAAGGGTTGCAGCAGTAACCACTGCAGCGGATTGGTATCTTGCATCTCATCGACGAGCAGATACTTGGTGTTTTCAGTGACTCGTTCAAGTAGCCAATCATCGGCATTTAAATAGCGTGCAACATATTCCAAGATATCATCGTAATCGAGATAATGACGTTCTTGCTTTTGCGCTTCATAATCTTTCATGACTGCTTTGATTTCCTCATATGCAGGCTGAAAATCTGGCAATTGCTTATATAGCGCGTCTTTGAGTGAGATTTGGGTATTACGCGAGTAGGAATATAAGTCAACAAGCTCTTTGGGTTTAGGTAGTATTTCGCTAATAGTTTGAGCGGCTTTTTTAACTTGAAAGGTAATAGTTTTACCTGTCGATGTTTGACTATTCTTTGCTGCTGCCTCTTTCGCACGTTTATCTTCGAGCTTACCACGTAGCAGTTTGAACATCATGATTTGGTCATCACGGTCGATGACATTAAAGCCCTTTAGATCGAAGACCTTGGGATATCTGCGTAAAATACTTAGAACCTGTTCACGATTAAAAAAGCTGATAAAATAATGTGTTAAGCAAATTCAAGTAACATAAAAAACTCATGAGAA
>NZ_JBIQEC010000056.1:0-2678 GCF_045370505.1 Moraxella sp. 179-F 1C4 NHS
ACGTAATTATGAGAATTTGGTCGCTCTAGCCTTTGCTTATCATTGGCTGAAGCTTTGAATGTTCAACAGAACCTAATGAGATCTTTATGCTACATACAACTCTTGCAAATCAATTAATACTTTGCGCAATCAGCTTATTGTAAGTAAAACTATTATGATTCTTTGTAACATATATCTTTCATAAAAAAGTGAATATACCTATAATAAGCAATATATTACTCATTAATTAACTTATAAAAAGAAATCTGACCATACAAGACAAGCCTTTTTAAGTCAACAATGGCAGGATATTGCTGAACTCACTTTTGACGAATTTAACCTACTTGAAATTGCTTATCTAGGTGATTACAGCTTTCAGCACTATCTTGCTGATAATTGCTACGCTTTTTCGATTAATTATCTTGTTGAGCTGTTTGGTTATCGCATTGACAACGGATGGCTATCTATATTAGACGATATTATTCCTGCAGGTACAGGTCGAAGATACTGGTTAAATTATCTTGGACTAACGCATTTATCAGGGGCAGAAAAGAATTTTCATTTACTTAATTCTGCTACGATTGCCCCTATCGGTCATCTGCGTATCAAACAAGCCGTTGAGAATTTACCAATGGGTGAAAAGCGTTTATTTGATATCAACGAGGTCGTCAATCGCCATGCTGACTTTTTGGATTATGCCAATCAAGTGGGCGCCATTGCAGGCGGTGCGACAGGTGCAGGAGGCGAAGCCCCAAAACTAGTGTTACGACTCGCCGATAATGATAAAGTATGGATTGATCATCAACAGTTAGCTGATGGCTCTTACGATGCACAGGATAGCTATTATTTAGTCAAGTTTCCACGAGGCGCTCGCAGTGAGATTGACTGCGATATCTTACGAGCTGAATATCACTTTTATCAAGAATTAGCCAGTTTGGGCTTTGATACCATTGAAACAACACAAATGCGACTCATCGAGGGTGAGCGTTATCCTTCATTATGGCTACCACGTTTTGACATTGAACAGAATGCACAAGGCAAAACTCAAAGGCTAGCAATGGAATCAGTGTATGCCATACTCAAGCGAAAACCTGCTACTCGGCTTTATCATGGGCAAACGATAAGAGCATTAATTGATATCATTGAGCATTCGAACATGACCGATGAAGGCTTCAAATTTGATAAGATGGCGTTTGTTATAGAGTGGGTCAAGCGAGATTTACTAAATATCGCCTTTGGCAATAGTGACAATCACGGACGTAATACCGCATTCTTGCGAGATGAACAAAGTATTTGGCTAATCCCTATCTATGACTTTGCCCCCATGAAAGCTGACCCTGAAGGCATCGCTCGTAGTATAATTTGGCAGAATGACAATGGTCAGACCTTGGAATCGGGTGGTCGTTATAACTTTATCACCATCTGTGAGAGCTTGTTAGATTTGATAGAGCCTTCAATTTTACTTGAAGAACTTAAGCAAACTGCGGAGAAATTGGTCGATTTACCGAATCGATTGCAACAACGATGCGTCAGTGAAAAAATCCTATCGCATCCAGCGATTGCGTTTGATTATTTGCCAAAACGCTTACAAGACTGGGGATTGATATGAGTAACTTACTAAATCGTCAGCGGGCATCTGATGCCGCACCCGATTTACAAGGATTAAGTCGCACGCAGGCTCGAGACCAAGTGATTGAGCAATTTATGGAAGGTGAATTGTCTCAAGGTAAACTACTCAAAAAACTTCGAATCGAAGTATTGGGCATCAAACAAGATGAATTTGCTAAATTGGTCAAAATTTCTCGCAAAACAATATCCGATATTGAAAATGATCATGGTAACTATAGCGTGAATACCATCAATCAGATTTTTCGTCCATTTGCCTTGGGGTTAAAATTAGGTTATCGATAAACAATATAACTATCTCGGATTTAAAGCAACTATTTCTTAAATATGAACAATGAGCTGTTCTATTTTAGGGGAGATTTGCACTATAATTCTTCGGATTTATTTATATGCAAAGATTCCAAATTTTAACTTTTTTCATAGGAAAAATGTATAATATATAACATTATTACCATGAAAAAAGTTAGAAATTTTAAGGTATTATCAATGCAACGTCATATCCTATCCAAAATTCAAGACTAGTATCAAAGTCCAATCAGTAAGCCCTTGGTTATTCAAGGGGCACGCCAAGTAGGTAAGACATGGGTGATGAGGCATTTTGGTGAACAGCATTTTAAAAAGATTGCTTTAGGAATAGCAGCTTTTTCGCCAAGGTTTTGTTGGCTTTACGATTAAATTGAGTAGTTATGGATGATACTTATAAATGACATAAAAAAGCATATTAATCCTAAATCATTAATGTAAAATTAGTTCTAATTTGGTTTTTAATTATCACTAATTTGATATTATTTTAATTTTAATCTGAAACTACTATTTGATAATTTTATTTGGTGTATTGATTCAGTCCGTCCGTTAATCTATCAATAATTATTTCTCTAAGCTTAACAGGCTCAATGACTTTTGACATATGCGACATACTGATTAGCCAATCTTCAAGCCTTACGGTATTCATCACGGTCGCTGTAAGTAACAAGTTTTTTTCATCCAGCTTTTCTAAGAACCTGTTCACGATTAAAAAAGCTGATAAAATAATGTGTTAAGCAAATTCAAGTAACATAAAAAACTCATGAGAA
>NZ_JBIQEC010000057.1:0-2411 GCF_045370505.1 Moraxella sp. 179-F 1C4 NHS
TTACCTGTTGCCAAGTCAAAACGTTGTTTATACATAGGTGACGCGACATAACGCACTTTTTGCCCGTCAATTTCACAGCTGCCAAGTAGTCCCCTGGAAATGACATTAGCCTTACTAAAAGGATCAAAGTTATCCATGGCAAATACATCATCATTTTGGGTGCGGAAGATCGCGACTTGCTTGCCGCCCACTAATGCACATACGCCTGTTTCTGGGATAATATCATCAAGTTTACAGATTTCATTCATGGTTTGATTCCATATTTTTACCCGATGAGATGCCCATTGAGCATCCCACTTTGGTGAATTTTACTAAAGTTAGGCAGGTGTTGCAGTGTCGGCTGAGAATTTAGTTGCATCATAGCCAAGCACTAACTTTTCTTCCGCAGTCGCAGGGCGAATTTGGCTCCGTTCTTCGACAAATACCACGTTGTCATCGACTTTGTCACTGTTAATAAAGTGCTTAAAGCGTTTTAAACGTTCTGGGTCAGATAGTGTGGTTTTCCATTCGCACTGGTAAGCGTCAATGTCCGCTTGCATTTGTGCTTCGAGTTCTTCGGCAATACCTAAGCTATCATTGATAACCACGTCTTGAATATATTCAAGACCACCTTCCATTTTTTCACGCCAGACTGACGTGCGTTGTAAGCGGTCGCCTGTTTTTATGTAGAACATTAAGAAACGGTCTATATATTTAACCAGCGTGGCTGTGTCCAAGTCACTGGCAAATAGTTCAGCATGTCTAGGACGCATACCGCCATTGCCACAGACATATAGATTCCAGCCATTTTCAGTGGCAATAATACCAACGTCTTTGCCTTGGGCTTCGGCGCACTCTCGGGTACAGCCTGATACACCGAATTTGATTTTATGCGGGGCACGTAAGCCTTTATAACGGTTTTCCAGTTCGATCGCCAAGCCAACGCTATCATCTACACCATAGCGACACCATGTGCTACCGACACAAGACTTAACAGTCCGTAGTGATTTGCCATACGCATGCCCTGTTTCAAAACCTGCATTAATCAAGCGTTCCCAAATATCGGGCAATTGGTCACTACGAGCACCAAATAAATCCACACGTTGCCCACCAGTGATTTTGGTGTAAAGTCCAAAATCGCGTGCTACCTCACCTAAGACAATGAGTTTTTCGGCGGTAATTTCACCGCCCGCAATACGCGGTACGACAGAGTAAGTACCATCTTTTTGGATATTCCCCAAGAAAGCATCATTGGTATCTTGCAGCGCAACCAGTGGTTTATCAAGAATATAGTCATTCCAGCAAGACGCCAAAATCGAGCCAATCGTTGGTTTACAAATTTCACAGCCATCGCCGTGTCCGTGTCTTTCAATCATCTCTTCAAAGGTGTGGATATTGCTGACGCGCACCAAGTGATACAACTCTTGGCGAGAGTAAGCGAAATGCCCGCAGATGTGATTTTTGACTTCAATACCGCGCTTTTTGAGTTCTGACACTAAGGTATCTTTGACAATTTGGGCGCAGCCGCCACAGCCTGTACTGGCCTTGGTGCAGCTCTTGATGTCTTCATAAGTCATGGCCCCATTGTCCACGGCTGCGCAGATTTGACCTTTGCTGACGTTATAACATGAGCATAGGGTAGCGGTATCGGGCAGATTTTCAACGCCCATAACGGGCTTTTCGACATTCGGTAAAATCAAGCTTTCAGGTTGTAGGGGTAAATCAATACCATTTAAAAATAACTGGAGCAAGTTGCTGTAATCTTCGGTATCACCCACAAGTACCGCACCGAGCAAGCGTTTGCCATCATCCGAGGTGACTAATTTTTTATACACGCCTGTTTTTGGGTTTTGGTAGACAAAGCTTAAACTGTCTTTGATTTTACCATGAGCATCACCGATACTGCCGACATCCACGCCCATGAGTTTAAGTTTGGTACTCATATCGGCACCATCAAATAGGCTGTCATGCTCACCTGCTATTTGCGAGGCGCACACGCTTGCCATGGTGTAGCCTGGGGCAACCAGCCCGTAGATTTTGTTATCCCATAAAGCACATTCTCCAATCGCATAAATATCTGGCTCGCTTGTTTGACATGTGTCATCAATGACGATACCGCCACGTTCGCCAAGTTTTAGCCCAGAATCTCGTGCCATAGTATCTTCAGGGCGAATCCCTGCACTAAATAGAATCAAGTCGGTATCGAGCAAAGTGCCGTCAGCAAACTGCATGGTTAAAAAACTGGCATCATCATCATGGTTGTCGATGATTTGTTGGGTGTTTTTGCCTGTCAAAACGGTGACGCCCAAGTCTTCGATTTTCTTTTTCAGCAGCTCACCACCGGCAGCGTCAAGCTGAACGCCCATCAATTGTGGAGCAAACTCGACCACATACGTGGTTAACCCCAAAGTGACCAAGGCTTTTGCGGCTTC
>NZ_JBIQEC010000058.1:0-2305 GCF_045370505.1 Moraxella sp. 179-F 1C4 NHS
ACAACCTTTAACCACTTTATCTCATTTTCATTTAAATTAAATAAGCCACCTACTTTATTTGCTTGTTCATCATTTAAGGTCATTTGACCTAAGCAAGCGGCAGTAACCCATTCTTTGCTAAGTCCCACTTCTTTAGCAACTTTTTCCCAGGTCAGACCTTTAGAAACTTTGGTTGCAATAATTTTTTCTGTTACTTCTAGGCGATTTTTAATCATTATAGTCTCCTGCTAAATTAGGTAAAGCAATTTACGTCATTTAACTGTATAAGCGATTTATGAAGAAAAAGTCTTCAAATTTAGTTAAGCAAAAGCCATGCCAAATGACTTTACGTTCTAAATACCGTAATTCTAAACTACAGAAAAGTTATGGGGAAATTATTGAAAATTTGCTGAAACATCATTGATAAGTTGCACCAAAAAGATATGGATGCACAAAATTGGATTGATTATATTTTAAAAAATTAAGTAATAATTCTAAATATTAATCTTTAAATTAATCATTTCATATAAATTTTATGAAAATATTAAAAAAATATATTTACTTGTAATTCAATATTTTAATTTATTATTTAATAAATATTCTAGCTATACATTTTAATTTGGCACACCAGTTGCATCCACTGTTTTGTAATTATTAATTAATGATTGCAAAGTGAGTTTAGTGAATTCTATTTTTCTCAGTTATGTTGGAGTTTTGGTATGTCTTATCTATCCCCAAAAGAGTTTGTCACTAAAATGGTTGATTCGGGTGAATCAAAACTAACCATGTCTTTACGCGATACATTGATTCGATCTTACATGGCTGGTGCTATTTTAGCATTGGCAGCAGTATTTGCCGTCACAGTAGCCACACAAACAGGGGTACCTTTATTAGGAGCGTTATTATTCCCGGTCGGTTTCTGCATGTTGTATTTAATGGGTTTCGATCTCTTAACGGGCGTATTTATGTTAACTCCTCTAGCCCTACTTGATAAACGTTCAGGCGTCACGGTCAATAAAATCCTTCGAAATTGGGGATGGGTATTCTTGGGCAACTTTGCAGGGGCACTCACAGTCGCAGTTATTATGGCTTTTGTTTTTACCTATGGCTTCAATACACCTGCTGGACCTGTAGGTGACAAGATTGCTCATATTGGTGAAGCCCGTACTCTTGGCTATGCTAAATATGGTGTCTCAGGTTGGCTTACTATTTTTTTACGCGGGGTTTTATGTAATTGGATGGTCTCAATGGGAGTTGTTGGTGCCATGGTATCAAGTAGCGTTTCAGGCAAAGTTATCGCGATGTGGATGCCTATCATGTTGTTCTTCTTTATGGGGTTTGAGCATTCAGTGGTAAATATGTTTTTATTCCCATTTGGTTTAATTATGGGTGGCAACTTCTCTGTCATGGACTACTTAGTTTGGAATGAAATCCCAACAGCACTTGGTAACTTGGTTGGTGGTATTACCTTTACTGGCTTAACCCTTTATGCAACTCACTATAAAACAGGTGCAAAACGTAGTTTAGTTGCCATGGATAATACTACAGTGAATAAAAGCTTAACCAAACGCATTGCATAGTTTTTATCACCATTTTTAAGAATGTAATTACCCCTAATAAATCCCTTAGAAGCATTTCGCAAGATTACTTTTAAGGGACTGCTAAATCGAAAGCAACTAACTTCTAATTCACTATTTCCAAAAATTTAATCTATAGCCATTTAATATCATGATGGCTTTATGAAGAATAAATCAGCGTTAAATCAAGGACAAAGCATGAAAAATCTCATTGTCATCGGTAACGGTATGGTCGGTCATCACTTTATCGAAAAAGCGATTGAAAAAAACTTGCACCAAATTTATCAGATTCATGTATTTAGTGCAGAAAAACGCCCAGCATATGACCGTGTCTATTTATCCAGTTATTTTGAACATAGAGATGCCAGTCAATTAAACTTGGTGGATTTGGCGCACTATAAGCAAGCTGGGATTACCTTACATTTAGGCGAAGCGGTTAACCACATTGATGCGCAAAGTAAAATCGTCACAACAATCAAGGGTAATGCGCTTGAGTTTGACAAATTGGTACTCGCCACTGGTTCTTATCCTTTTGTCCCGCCTGTCAAAGGCAACCAACATGCGCACTGTCATGTCTATCGAACTATTGAAGACTTAGATGCGATTTTAGCAACTGCGGACAATCCACGTGTTCAACGTGGTGTAGTGGTTGGCGGTGGTTTATTGGGATTAGAAGCCGCAAAAGCCTTGGTCACTTTGGGGTTAACCACGTATGTGGTCGAGTTTGCTCCACAATTGATGGGCGTTCA